>JAYQIN010000001.1:0-6278 GCA_038141665.1 Thiothrix sp. | reverse complement strand
AGATAATTATATGCAATTCCACCTACACTGTTCGTTTTGGTGTTCGCCTAAGAGGTGAAATACACACCTTTGAAGGCTGGCGTTCCGTCCACTCTCGCTTATTAATGTACCCTTCGGAGGGTCTAAAGGTGGACTTAAAATTAATCCATATAAATGGGAAAAAAGAGAATTAGAAAAAATTACTAGAAGATTTGCTCAGGAATTAATAAAACGTGATCTTATAAGTCCATCGCTCAACGTACCTGCTCCAGATATTGGGTCATCATCAAGGGAGATGGCATGGATAGCTGATGAATACAGAAAAATACATCCAGCCGATATAAACAGCTCAGCATGCGTAACAGGCAAGCCGCCAAATAAAAATGGCCTTCCGGGAAGAGAGGAAGCAACTGGAAGAGGTGTTCAGTATATTGTTAGAGAATTTTTTAGAAATGATGATCTTCTAAAAATGGTAAAACTTGATAACAATCTTTTATCAAAATCTCTTATTGTTCAAGGTATAGGGAACGTAGGGTATCACTTATCAAAATTTTTGACTGAAGAGGATGGTGTAAAATTAATTGGTATCTCAGAGTTTAACGGTGGAATATATAATGAAGAAGGTATCAATCTAGAACATGCAAAAAAATATTTTACAAAACACAAATCGTTTATTAATTACCCAAAAGCAACTTTTATAAAAGATTCTTCGTTATTACTTAAAAGAAAATGCGACATTCTTATACCTGCAGCTCGCGAAAATGTAATTACTGAAAAAAATGCTAATGATATATCAGCTAAATTAATTGTTGAGGCAGCCAATGGCCCAATTAGTTATAAAGCAAATCAAATTCTCAATAGGAGAAAAATTTTTGTGATTCCAGATATTCTTGCAAATAGTGGAGGTGTTGCAGTTAGTTATTTTGAATGGGTTAAAAATATTAGGCATATTCGTTTTGGCAGGCTTGAAAAAAGAAGAAATCAATATCAATTAAATACCTTAATAGAAGCAATTGAGCAGATGACTGGAAAAAATATGCCTGTAAAGTATAAAGAGAATTTTCTTAAAGGTATTGAAGAAATTGATCTAGTCAGATCTGGTTTAGATGACATGATGATTGATGGATTCCAAGAGGTTAAAAAAGCTTTTACTTTAAATGATAAGGTTTCGGACTTTAGAACTGCTGCATATCTTGTTGCCATTGAGAAAATAGCAATGGCTTATGACTCTATTGGCTTATAGGAAATATTGTTACTGGTTTATTTTTTTCCCAGACTTCATAACTTACCATTACTTCTTTAAGTAAATAGCTTTCAAGAAAGCTTGATAGCCATTTTTGAATTCTTGGAATCTCTCCATGGCTGTCAAACCAGTTAGGATTAGCAATCCTGAACTGGCGAATAAAAGGCAATATACATAAATCAATCTTATGAGGGTTATTTGAAAAAAAATAATTAGTATTTTTAATTTCTTTATCTAATTTTTTTAGGATACTAATGCATGCATTTCTATGAGAGTCTAAATGAAATTTAAATTCCTTATCAAAAATTTTTATTATTTCTTCTGTAAATAATTCTTGGTCTTTATTAAGTCTGTCTTTAAACAATGAAGGATTTGTTTTAAGCACCAATTAATAATATCCAAACTCTCATCATCTACACATCCATTTTCTAATAAAAGAACAGGAACTGTACCTTTTGGAGATATCTCTAACATCGATTTTGGTTTATTTTTTAAACTTACCTCTCTAAGCTCAACGACTATTTGAGATAAATATATTGCCATTCTTGCTCTCATTGCATATGGGCATCTTTTAAAAGAGTAAAGTATTGGCATATTAAGACTTGTAATTTTGAACTTCTTCTTTTGGACCAATATGTTTTTGGTTTCTTTTCTTTGCTAAATCAACTTGTTTTTGTCGACTCATATATCTAGCCTTTTGTTCAGGTGTTTTCTTGTTGTAACAAGATGGACATCAACTCCTCTTATGATTCCTTTGTCAATTTGTCTTTATCAGTTATTGGCATTCTGCATCCATGACACATATCATAAGTTCCCTCTGAAAGATCATGCTTTAACAGAAACTCTATCATCAAATACAAAACATTCTCCTGTCCACATGCTTTCGTTTTCATCAACTTTTTTAAAGTAATTTAATATTCCACCTCTTAGATGATTAACGTTTTGGAATCCTTTATCTATCATTAAAGATGAAGCTTTCTCACATCTAATCCCACCAGTACAAAACATTGCAAATTTTTTTCTTTTTTTTTTTCTTCAGAAAAATTTTGCAAAAAAATTTTTTTCTATCAATCCAATCTGGAAAATCTCTAAATTTCATCAGTATTTTCATTTAATGGCATTCTTAAAGGTTCCAATAGAACACTCATAATCATTCCTAGTATCAATTAAGATATGGAAAACTCTTTAAGCTTAATACGAATTGTATTTTGTAATTCTTCTGGATTAATGATTGTTGAAAATTTATATAAAGCTGCAATCGAATACATAATTTTAGTATTTTACTATAAGCCCATATAAAAAATTAATTATCAAAAAATGATTTTTTATTCTTATTAAAAAAATCAAATATCATCTCTTTGTTAACAGCTTCAAGGTTTTTTATAAATAAGATATTTTTTCTTATTTTTAATAGCTGCAATTGAACAGTAATTTAATTCTTCATTTTCTGATGCAAGCATACTTGGGCTAATTTTCTGACAGCTATCAACCCAAATATATTTTTGATAGTCTTTAAGTTCTGCAACTCTTTTTTCTAAAGATTTGCATAATGAAAATCAAAAATTATTTCTTGGGTATCATTATTATCATCAAGCAAAATTAGTGCAGGCAAATTTACATATCTAGTTCCAAAAATAATCTTTTTTTGATCAGGTATTATTTTGAAGCCATTTTTTAATTTAGGAAAGGACCAAAAAGATACAATTTGTGATCTTGTATCTTCAATTACTTTATTCATTCCATCGCTATCTTCGATAAGACTATCTTCAATTAAAAGATTTCTTCCTAGCCCAAAGCCAGTTGTATTTGCTCCCATTATGCTCAAGACAGTTGGAGCAACATCAAACATTGTTCCTGGTTTCGTTATTTTTATTTGAGGTGCATTTTCTGCAAAAATATATAAAAGATTCTTTCTATCAACATTTTTTAAAATTGGAGTTGCTGTATTTTTTAATGCCAAGTGATCTGATAAAACAACAAGAACAGTATTTTTAAAGGATTCATGATTAATGATTTCCTCTATAAATTGTGAAGCCATATAATCGGCACAATGAACTGCGTTGAGAATAGGGTTTTTGCCATCTTCATATAACATATCTTTGCAAGCACTTGATAAATAGCCATTTGGATGATGAGTATCCAGGGTTAAAGTAAATAAACCATATGGCCTATTAGTATTTCTAAGTTGATTCAAACGATCTATATTTATCTCATATAAAGAATCATCGTATAAACCCCAAGGAGATCTGTAAGAGCTATCTATTAATCGATGCCTCAACTCATCCCAGCCTTCAACTTTATTAAAACCATGTGATTCGTAAAATTTACCCTTACCAGCAAACTCCAAATTAGACCCATTTATATAATTTAAGTCATAAGATTTTTCATTTAATACATCGCCTATACAACGAGCAGAAACTAAGAATTTATCCATGCCTCCCATATTATTTGCGACTTCTATATTTGTAAGTAAAGGAATTCCGCATTGTGAGGCAACCATTCCAGCTATAGTCCAATTTGTTCCCATAGGAGATTCTATATTGGTAAAACTTGTTGCCTTTTTTTCAAGATTGTTTAGGTGTGGTGTTAAACCTGGAAAAAGAGAGTTATCGGTATATGTTTTTTCAAATTGTTCTAGATATAAAAATATTATGTTTTTAGATTTTTTAATAAATTTTATATCACTATTATCATAATAGCTGTTTTCACTAATAGAATTAATATTATTAGAAAAAAATATATTTTTGATATCTGTTAAAAGAGGATTAAGGACTAAGCTAGTAAAGAAAAATATAATAAATATAGGCGCAGTGATTACTAATTTTTCTGAATAAAAGAAATTTAAATTTCTATTAGTAAACAAAAATATACAAATGATTAGTGAGCTCAGGAAATATAAAAATAATAAGATGCCAGGAATAATATATTCATCGATTCCAAATCCGCTTATACCATGAACTAAATGAAAAATAACTGCTTCATTTAAACCATCACCTGAAAGGAAGTTAAAAAAATAATATATCCCTAAAAGATTAATGTTTATAAAAATAAAAGTTATAAAAAATAATCTTAAAAAGTTATTTTGAAGATTACTTTTTACAAAAAATATTACTGCTAAAAATGATAAAGCTATATGTATATACAACATATAAAAAATTATATAGAAAAAATGGCGCGCCTGAAGAGATTCGAACTCCTGACCCACTGCTTAGAAGGCAGTTGCTCTATCCAGCTGAGCTACAGGCGCGTGGTCGGGGTAGTAAGATTCGAACTTACGACCACTCGCTCCCAAAGCGAGTGCGCTACCAGACTGCGCTATACCCCGAGGTTGCAAATATTAAAGTTTATCTAAAAAATAAGCAATCATCATATGAATAAATATTCATAAATGCGATAATAATTTTATGTCAGCAAAAATTTTAGATGGTAAAAAATTAGCTTCTCTAAGCGAAGAAGAGATTAAAGCAGAAGTTTCTGAGCTTATATCAAAGGGTATAAATCCTACTCTAGCCACTATTCTTGTTGGCAATGACCCGGCTTCAGAAACATATGTTCGAATGAAAAGAAATACATGTAAAAAAGTTGGAATGGAATCAATAGCTGTTGAGCTTTCAGAATCCACAACTACCGAAGAGTTGCTGGCAACTATCAATGATCTAAATGAGAATCCAAATGTTCATGGGATTTTATTACAGCATCCGGTTCCATCTCAAATTGATGAAAGAAGGTGTTTTGATGCTATTGATATTGAAAAAGATGTGGATGGAGTAACCTGTTTAGGCTTTGGAAATATGTCCATGGGCATTAATGCATATGGCTCATGCACGCCTGCTGGGATTATAAGGTTAATTAAACATTATGAGCTTGAGGTACAAGGTTTAAACGCTGTTGTTGTTGGAAGAAGCCCTATATTAGGCAAGCCAATGGCCATGATGCTACTAAATTTAAATGCCACTGTAACAATATGCCATTCAAGAACACAAAATATCGAAACCATAATTAAAAATGCAGACCTTATTGTTGGAGCAGTAGGTATACCTAAATTTATTAAGACAGATTGGATTAAACAAGGTGCTATAGTCATTGATGCAGGTTTTCATCCTGAAAAATGTGGTGATATTGATTTAGATCATATGGATGAGATATCTTCTGCTTACACTCCAGTTCCTGGTGGAGTTGGCCCAATGACTATTAATACATTGATACTACATACTATGCAGTCTGCAAAAAAATTATTGACTAACTAGTTACTCTTTCACTTCTTCTGTTTCTTCAGAAGCATCAGTCTCTAATTCCCCTTCTATTACCTCACCTTCATTGTTGGCATCATCATTTTCATTATCTTTGAAAGGAAATGGTTTATCTTCAGTTTGAAATAACAAAAATGCTAAAGAATCATGAAAAAACTCTAAAAGATGAGAATTAAAATTTGCTATTGATGCATTTGGTTTTGAAGTAAATAAATAAAATAAAAATTGAACTATAGCTAAGCCTATACATATAGTAACTACAAAATTAATTACAAAACCGTAAAGAATCATGAATAAGAATCTTATCCACTTACTTCCTTTTAAAATTTCTTCCTTGTCTATTTCTATTTGAGTCATAATTTTTACCTAATATGTAAATTCTACATCAACTTCATGTGGATTATTCACAAGATCGTCAATAAATGTTTTTGATGATGCGTCATTAAAGACAATATTATATAAAGAATCTACTAATGGCATACTTATATTCAAGTTAGCAGATTCTGTTTTTATAACCTCTAGGGTTCTTATTCCTTCAGCAACTTGTCCAACTTTTAATTTTGCTTCATCTAGCTTTAAGCCATTTCCTAAATGCATACCAAGTTGAAAATTTCTAGATAAATTAGAAGTACAGGTTGCTACCAAATCACCCATTCCAGCAAGTCCAAGAAAAGTTATAGGATTAGCTCCCTTTGCTACTGCAAATCTGCTCATTTCAGCCATGCTTCTTGTAAGAATTAATCCAACAGCATTTTCACCAACTTTCAAAGATTCAGCAATACCACAAATGATTGCATATATGTTTT